>NZ_JACETT010000029.1:0-21966 GCF_013912365.1 Thermoactinomyces intermedius | reverse complement strand
ATCCTCTAGAAGAGGTGTAACCATTTTGACTGCATGCGTCTGAAACCCTTGACACGCTTGAGGTTCAATATCGTTTTTCGAGCACCTTCGTTTTTTAAAGCGCATTTAAGTTATTTTTTATGTATCAAGTCAAAACGGAGTGGCTTTTTCCTTTATTTCATGCGGGTTTCAGCTTTTACGAGCAACCCCGGGGATTTTTGACCTATCAAGGCGCTCGATAAACATCAAAAATATCAACTAATTTCAGTCTACAAAAAAATAAAAAATCTGTAAACCTTCAGTTCTAATATTAAAGCCCTCTCCGGGAAATGGAGAGAGCTGTTTTTGTAATCCTCCAGAAGAGGTGTAACCATTTTGACTGCATGCGTCTGAAACCCTTGACACGCTTGAGGTTCAATATCGTTTTTCGAGCACTTTCGTTTTTTAAAGAGCATTTAAGTTATTTTTTATGTATCAAGTCAAAACGAAGTGGTTTTTTCCTTTATTTCATGCGGGTTTCAGCTTTTACGAGCAACCCCGGGGATTTTTGACATATCAAGGCGCTCGATAAATCCTTGTATGAACATCAAAAATATCAACTAATATCAGTCTACAAAAAAATAAAATTCTTGTAAACCTTCAGTTCTAATATTACAGCCCTCTCCGGGAAATGGAGAGGGCTGTTTTTGTAATCCTCCAGAAGAGGAAAATCCCACCTTTAGGTTCATGCTGACATTTCTTTTTGTTTATCCTTGCGGAAGATTCCCATTAATCCTGCAATTACAAGGAACACGGTTGCTAATACATAGAACATCGAGATGCTAATTAATCCGCCGATCCCTGAAATCAGCATCAAAGTACCGCCGATCTTTGGATTGATCTTTACTACAATTGCTCCTACGATTGCCAAGATGGAAAAAAGGAAAGCTCCCCAACCTAACCCGGTTACCTCCGATGTGCTGCCTGAAACAGCCTCATCCACAGCTCCAAAAAAGATAGCAAACAGTGCACCACCAAAACCGAAAATCCCACCGATAAGCCCAAGAACAAATTCTGTTGTCCGGCTCATTGTCTATCCTCCTTATTGCACTTTGATTTCAAACTCAACCTTTTTGGTGTTCATAAAATCGGACGACATCACTTCGCCTAAATCCATTTTGATTTCTTTGACTGACTTGGGGTCCAGACGGTCATTATTATTGGTCAAGAAAGTTAGAACGCCATTTTGTTTGACACCGCCTGCAATCTCGCCACCAACTGAATCACCCATAAACATGTTGGCGTTTAATTGCTTATCGCCGACAACGATTTTCCCTTCTTAATCAGGCCAGGCATGTGACCGAAACCCCTGACACGCTTGAGGGTCAACACCGTTTTTCGGCACCTTCTTTAAGTTTGGAATGGGTAGACAGCACAAGTAACCTAAGGGATTGATGAACTGTTTTTTTAAGTATTAAATATACAGATCTTCGAGAAATTGTTTAAATGTTTTCCTTACCACTACAACAGCTTCCGGATTAAATTTATTTTCACGGAAAAGATCCTGTGCTGCATGATTTGAGTCTACCCAAACAATAATAGGGTCATTTTCGTTATTGGCTGGGTAAAAGAAACAATACTGATTGATTGATGAATCAAAAGCGAACGGAATGAGTTTGCCTTTGCTTTGAATTGATTCATCCTCATCCAATCTGACGTCATATTCTTCAATCATTTGGTCTGGCAAATAAAACCCATCCAGTTGAAGGGGATATGGGTAACCTTTTGCCTTTATGTATATTTCTCCTTCAAGATTTTCCGGCATGTCATATTGGCTATAGAATCTTACAAAGTCTGGTGGCAATTTTATTTCACAATGTTCTTCCACTTCAGCCAATTCATCATCAGCAGGTTTCTCAGTTTCCTCTAATATCCGAAATTCAATCATATTTTTTTCACCTCATTTTAATCCACGGGTACCAAAGAAAAGGGTAAACAGTGCACCACCGAACCCAACGATCCCGTCCAAAATTCCAAGAATGTCATCTTTCTTCATTTATTCAGAGGTTTACACGTAATCAATGACCCGGCACAGCCAAATCATGTGGTGACGATTTTTTCCCCAGTAATCTTTGGCGATGTGATAAGGTTTGCCAAATTTCCTTAACCACTTTTTTTGAGCATGCATGTAGCCACTGTCCAAACAAAATTGTTCAATTCCGGATTGATGAAGCTGTTTCATCATGGAATGAATCAAAGCGGACCCCACGCCTTTGCCTTGAAAACCAGGCAATACATAAAGACTGCCAAGCTCCCCGATGGACTCCAGCTTGTGATGGGTCAATTTTTTGATTTCTCTCCCGCAAGGCCCGAAAGAAATCGTTCCGATCAGTCGGCCGTTCATTTTGGCAACCAGAAAGGAAATGCCCGAGTTGGCATTCTCCAGTGAAGAGGTGAGCAAGTTCTTTTTGGAATCAATCTCACAGGCCATATCATTGGTTAAATCTCCAAGGCCTTCTTTTTCAAAAGCATCAATGATTGAGGCTTCAAACACGGCAAACGCTGCTTGGGTATCTTCTTTTGCCGGTTTGGCAATGGATAAATGATTCATCATATTGATTGTCCTTTCATGGAGAAGTAGGTGGGTTAAGACATCAAGCGGATTCGGTTGGCTTGAAGCGGGGTTCTTGGAATTATTCGAATACTATGTACTATCATACTGGTTTTATCTTATAAATGACGCTGAATGCCTTCAATGGTTTATTTGAAAAATTTTTACCCGCGTTGAAAGCAGAGGAAGAACCGGAATTGGAGGCAATGGACTCTAAAAACCATTATTTAATAAAAACAAGTTTGTAAAACAAACTGAATCAACAAAATACAAAGGACATGAATCACACTTAGAGAAGTATATTTCATTCGCATTAAGTGAAACAAAGGAATAAATCATCTTAAACAAAGAAATGGGAGGAAACCCCGATGAAAATTGTTGTGATGAGCTTGTTGGTGAAAGACCAGGACAAAGCACTTCGGTTTTATACCGAAAAATAAAAAGGAGGATATCCAAGCCGGTGAATACCGATGGTTGACACTGGTCTCCCCGGAGAATCCGGATGGCACAAAATTGTTGCTGGAACCTGCCCATCATCCGGCCGGCAAGGAATACCAAGAGAAATTATATGCTGACGGGCTCCCGGCCGTTCAGTTTGGGGTCGCAGATGTTCATCAGGAGTATGAGCGTTTAAAAGAGAAAGGTGTGAAATTTACCATGGAGCCGACCAACATCGATGGAATCTCCCTGGCAGTATTTGATGATACATGCGGGAACCTGATCCAGATTGTCCAAAGTTGAAGGGGGCTTTTTGGTTATTTGTATTGCTTTCTAAGAGGTATTCGATCCAAACAGATTTATCACATTTACCAAAGGGCAGTGAGAACCACATGGATTCCAGAAATGTCAATGATAAAACACCATTATATGCCCAAACCAGTTTGTAACACAAACACTCATCAACAATAAACATAAAAAATAAAAAACTATCACATACAAACAGTCTTGTCAAAAGGTTTGTATAAAAAGGACTTGGGCATTCCAAGTCCTTTTTATATGACATTGGAGTGCGAAACAAACTTGCCGAGTCGGTATTGCACAAGCCAATGAATGCCGCATAAGAAAGAGATGATCCCGATAACAAGCCCGGTAACGGAAATTCCCAGTTGCTCGTAAGCCCATCCGGATACAATATAGGATAATTGCATCACTCCGCCATAGGTTGCCATATGCAGAGAGAAGACACGGCCGCGAACGGCTTCGGTTGTATTCATTTGCAGCATGTATGTATCAAGCGGGATGATGATGCCGGAAAACAGTCGCATCAAGTAAAGCATGAAGATTCCCGTGAGCAGCGTATTGGTATGTGCAGAAAAGCGAAAAAAACGGCTTGGAAGAGATACGAAGCCCCGTACCACACAATCCCCCGGCGATATTGATGATTCACGAATTTCTTGACAAGATACGCCCCGGTCAAAACGCCCAATCCGTCAACGGCATACAGGATGCCGATCCCCAACCCCTGCATTTGATAAACGTTGTTACCGAGCAAAGGGATCAATATGTAATATCCTCCGCCGGCAAAACCCCAACTGATGCCGATGAGGATAATGGCTCGGGCGACTTGGTTGTGGGATGCTTCGCGAAACCCTTTTTTGAGTGATTCGATATAAGAATCAGAATGTGAAGGAGAGACGGATTCGGACCATTTCATCTGAAAAATGCAAAAAGCGGACCAGAAATAAGAGATTGCATTGATGACAAAACAAACCAAAGGGTTGAAAGCTGTGGATACAATTCCGCCCAAAACCGCTCCCAGAATCCCGATCATGCTGTCGGTTGCGGAGGAAAATGAATTGGCTTCCGCCAAGTCTTTTCTGGCCACCACTGAAGGGATGGCCGCTTGGCGGGAAGGATTAAAAAAAGCACTCAGGCATCCGATCAAAAAAGAACCGGCATACAAGATCCAAACTTGCTTGAAAAGAAAGGCGAACATAAAAGAGGATACAATGAGACCGCGCGCCAAATCCGTGAGAATCATGATTTTTTTCTTGGAAAAATGATCAATCACAGGACCGGTGAACACCCCCAAAAGGGCAGAAGGCAGGGCGCGGCACATCAAAAGAATACCGACCGACAAGGCGGAATCAGACAAAAAAAGAACGGTTTGTGCCAGTGCGACTTGATTAAACCAATCCCCCAAGACGCTTCCTGTTTGTCCCAACCACAGAAAACGGTAATTGCGGTTTCTGGATATGAGTCTTTTTTTCATCGGTGATCCTCCTGTTGTGCGCAGGTTTATCTGCTTGAAGATGTTGTGATTTAAAGCACCGGCTCCTCGTTAGCAATAACCGGGGCACCGGTGCCTGGAAGATTTAAAAATCGAGTTTCAATTGTTCGTATTTTAAAAAAGGTGGTGGAGCCATGGACGGGTTTAACGATTCCAACCTATACGGATCGGACAACACATGCTCTGCTGAAACCTCAAGCCAACGGGAAGATGGGAGGCGGGGACTTTGTGCTTCATCAATGATTCCGATATAAAGCAGGGCTTTTCCGTCTTCGTCATGCAGGGAAAGATGGGAGGTGTGGTCACGGAAGCGTTGATCCCATTTGATCTGATAAACCGGGTTTAAGGGAATGGGATGCGGAGGTTGGAAGAAGAAACTGATTTGAATGGGAGTGGTGTTTTTTTGTGCCAACCATTGCTGAAAAACATGGCGGAGAACCCATTTCGCCAAGGTGACCTGTGAATGGTACAGCAAACATTCGCTGTCTTTCATGTGATTATGGGAGAAATGTGTTTTTCTGCGGTTGCTTTTCCTTAATTTCAGCGGTTCTCTACACTCCGGACACCGGTATTTTTGAAAAGAGTCGGCATCCCGGGGGGCAATGAGTGTTTTGCCGTCGGGCGAAAGTCCGCATGGGACCAACCCGTATAACTGACGAAACTTCGCTGGGATTCCGGAAGCCAAGCAGACAACCCCCGTTCCATTCGAATTAAAATTTTTATCTTCTAACAATATTATAAATATTTTATCCAAATAAAACTATTGTTTTCAGAGCTGTTTTTATCGGAATACAGACGTTGAACCATAAACTCCCTGGATGACTCCGCAAGCCAGGCGTTTTCCGGCATTTCCCGAAGGTTGGGAGCGGAAGTCATCCGGGTTTTGATGGATCATGACCGATTTTCCGATCACTTGGGATGGACGGAAGCGGTTGGTGAAAAAGCTCATCCGTGCATACCCGTTATTTGAAAAAAGAACGGGGAAATCGCCGGGATGATTGCCATGAGGTTGATTGTCCGGATTCCAATGATTACCGGCCGCTTGAAACGGATCGTCAGGATTTCCAACGGCACAACTGCCGTTTTCATGGAGATGGAATCCAAACGGACCAACGGGTTGCCGGCCGTTTCCTCCCGGTTGATAGGGAGGCAGTCCGCTCACTTCAATAAACACTTCGGTTCCCCCCGGCACTTCAGTAAATGTCACATAGCCTCTGAGCTCTGACGCGAGCGGACCGCCTCGGATCCAGGCATAAGCTTGATAATTGGGTTGATTGGCCAAATATCCGCCAACAGGGTAATGAGCAAGGTACATGTCATGACACCTCCGGATGAAAAAAGAAGTTTCTTTTTATCCTATGAAGGGATTTCTGGATATCGACCCATTTTGCCGCCCATTTTTTCAGTTTATCCTTTATCTATCTTGATGGTCCTAACAGCGACGGCCGGGAAAGTGGTGACAGGAATGAAGCCATTTGATCAATTCTGGCCAATCCGTTCCATTATGCCGGGATAATAAAAAAAAGCCTCTCCATGACCGGAGAAGGCTCTTTTCCATGGGAAAAAGTATGCGAGTTGCGATAAAAAAGCACCGGAAGTTTGCTACATTTACCATAGCGCTGTAGAAAAGAAATTAAAGTTTATACAGACTTTCCAATAATTCATTAAACGATTCTTTTATAAAGGTTACAACGTAGTCCGGATCATCTTCATAATGAGCTTCCCAGTTAATAAGCACAATTGCGGGGGATTCAGTGGATTCCCGATAATCAAAACAATACCATTTATTCTGTCCATCCAATGCGAAAGGGACAAATCCTTCAGGAAGAGTCGGATCTGAGTTTTCATCCAAGTACATATGTCTATAGGCTCCGATTACATGGCAAAAATCCTCTTCTTCTCCGTCTTCTTTTGAAACAGATAACAATTGATCAAATGGGTAAGGTTCCCCATCAACATCAATGCATACTCCTGGAACACTTCCGTGATAAACCTTCGCCAATTCTACATAATCTCCAGGCAACTTTTTACCAACAAAATCCTCAATATGTTGAATATCTTCATCTGTCGCTGGTTGCTTTACAGCTTCCCATTTAATCATCTTTTTTACTCCTTTCTGTTTTCCCTGAATACAATACTTCGCTTGTATGACGATTCCTTTTACGATGCCACACATAACTTCCGATTGGATGGGGTGCCGGATTCCGGGTAACGGATTGACAAAAGTCCGTTGGTAACCTATTATACTTATTAAAAGTAAGTTGATTACACAAATGTATGAAGGGAGAGGGAAAATAACCATTTTCGTCAACCATAGCAAAGAAAGAATAGAAGAATCAGAAAGGCTGTGGACCATGATTCAGATTTATCCTGCCGAAAACCGTTTTGTGTCTGATCACGGTTGGTTGAAAAGTTATTTCAGCTTTTCATTTGCTGAATATTTTGACCCCGGGAATATGCACTTTGGTCCCATGCGTGTGCTCAATGATGACACCGTCCAACCGGGGACGGGATTTGGCATGCATCCCCATAAGGAAATGGAGATTGTCTCCATTGTGTTGAAAGGGCAATTAAGGCATGAGGACAGTGCCGGCCACATGGAAACATTATCTTTTGGTGAAGTGCAACGCATGAGTGCCGGTACGGGAATTATTCATTCCGAGATGAATCCGTCAGAAACGGAAGAAGTGAATTTCCTGCAGATGTGGTTTTTGCCGGAAACCAGCGAGCTTCAACCTTCCTATGAACAGATATCTTTTGACCCGGAAAAGATGAAAAACCGCCTGTTGCTGGTGGTATCCAAGCATCCTGCGTCAGATCAGACGGCATTGATCCATCAGGATATGACGATTTATCTTTCCAAACTGGAAGCCGGCAAATCCATCACGTTTGAGCAGAAAGATAACCGGCGGATCTTTTTCTTTGTGATCGAAGGCGATGTCCTTCTCAACGGGGATCATGTGTTAAAGCGCCGGGACTCGGCAAGAATAACAGATGTATCTTCGTTAACGGTGGAAACCGATGAAGGTTGTTTCGTGATGTTGATTGATCTTCCTTAACCGGATGAGAATCCGGTGAGGATTAACCATAACCGACAGGAGGCATGAGCATGGCAAATGTGAAATTGGCGATCATTTATTACAGCTCGACCGGCACCAACTACAAGATGGCTCAAATCGCTGCGGAAACAGCGAAAAAAGAAGGAGCCGAGGTCCGTCTGTTGAGGGTACAGGAATTGGCACCGGAAGAAGCCATTGCATCCAATCCGGCGTGGAAAGCCCATTATGAAGCCACCAAAGATGTTCCGGTTGCAACGCCGGATGACATTGTTTGGGCGGATGCGATTATTTTCTGTACCCCCACCCGCTTTGGCATTGTTTCGTCCCAAATGAAACAATTCCTGGATACGACGGGAGGCATCTGGGCCCAAGGAAAAACGGTCAACAAAGTGGTCAGTGCGATGACTTCGGCCAATAACCCAAACGGGGGGCAAGAAGAGACGGTTTTGTCCCTGTACACAACGATGTACCATTGGGGAGCGATTGTCGTCGCACCGGGATATACCGATCCTTCCATCCCGGCATCCGGCGGCAACCCGTATGGCACTTCCGTGACCATTGACAATAACGGCAACTGGAAAGATGATGCGGAAAAAGCGGTTCAACATCAAACCCGGCGCGTTCTCACCGTGGCGGGCTGGATCAAAAAAGGGCAAAGCCAAAGCTGATTTTATGGCTTATCAGAAAAAGCACCGGATTTCGATCACCGGTGCTTTTTCATATTATAATGGAAGGGATGGAACATCTTGAGGAAGCAAGGAGAGTCTTTACAGTGAAAACAAGGGAAACCGCCCGTATTGTGTTACTCAACGAACAAGACCGGATTCTGCTGTTTAAGATGAAAGACCCTTCCGTCACCAGCAAAGAAAATCCGGCCGGAGAGCCGGTCTGGTTTCCACCAGGAGGCGGGGTGGAAGAAAATGAGTCTTATCTGGAAGCGGCCAAACGGGAGCTGTGGGAAGAAACCGGATTGGCGGACGGTGTGAATTGGGGGCCGTTGGTATGGATCCGGGATATTCATCTGTTCGTCCATCAAAGGAAAACCCGTTTTATTGAATATTATTATGTGGCACGGGTGCAGGGAAAACAGATTTCGACGGATCATTTTACAGAGGTGGAGAAAGAGACTTACCAAGCCCACCATTGGTGGAGTGTGGATGAAATCATGAACACCCAGGAACTGATTTTCCCCAAGCAGTTGGGGCAAAGATTGATTCTGCTTTTAAAAGGGGAGTATCCTGCCGAACCCATTGCCATTGAATAACCGAATCCATAAGCAGGAAAGGGGATCCCGCCGATGAACGACTATGTTTTGTTTTTTGATGAAGTGGATGTTTCCCGCATTCAACAAGTCGGGGGAAAAGGAGCCAATCTGGGGGAACTCTGTAAAGCCGGTTTTCCGGTGCCGGAGGGATTTTGCATCACCACCCGCGCGTATCTGGACTTTATTCAGTCCGGCCGGGAGATGGATTCGCTTTTGGATGAACTGAACTGCCTGAACCCGGATGATTTGGACGGCCTGCGGGAGATGGGCCGGCGCACTCGCGACCATCTCACCCGGCTTGAGATTCCGGGTGAAATAAAAAATGCGGTCACCAAAGCTTGGGAATCCACCGGAAAACAATATCCATATGCCGTCCGTTCCAGCGCGACCGCGGAAGATTTGCCGACCGCTTCGTTTGCCGGTCAACAGGATACATATTTGAACATCAAGGGAGAGGAAGCGTTGCTCGGGCATATCCGAAAATGCTGGGCCTCTTTGTTTACGGACCGCGCCATTTCTTACCGGATCAAAAACGGATTTGATCACCGTCAGGTTTATTTATCGGTGGTGGTGCAACGGATGGTGGATCCGGAAGTTTCCGGAATCCTGTTTACGGCTGATCCGTTAAGCGGGAACCGGAACGTCGTTTCCATCGATGCGAGCTTTGGTCTGGGGGAAGCGCTTGTCTCCGGCATGGTGTCGGCCGACCTGTATAAAGTAAGAGAAGGGCGGATTCTGGAAAAAAACATCCGAAACAAAGAAATCGCCATCTACTCCTTGCCGGAAGGCGGAACCGTGAAGAAAACCCTCACGCCCGAACAACAGGCTCGGCCGGCTTTGACGGATCACCAAATCCTTCAACTGTCGGAAATCGGCAAAAAGATTGAAAAGCATTTCGGGACTCCGCAAGACATTGAATTTTGCGTGGAAAAAGGGAAGATCTATGTCGTGCAAAGCCGTCCAATCACATCGTTGTATCCGTTGCCGGATCTTCCCCAAAAGCCGTTGCAAGTCATGTTTTCATTCGGACACGTGCAAATGATGACCGATGCCATGAAACCGATGGGAATTTCTGTTTTGCGCTCCATTTTCCCGAAAAACTTCCTGGTGGAAGCCGGCAACCGCCTTTTTGTGAATCCCACGGAACTTTTGCGCACAAAGCCGGGAAGAAAGCTCTTTCCCAAAGCGATGGAAAATGTTTTTGATCAAACGTTGAGCAATGCCATCCGCGAGGTGATCCAGCGCCCGGAATTTCTTGATGTCCCGGCCAAACGGGGATTGCTCCGGTCCAACCGCCGCTTTATCCTGACGGTGGTGAAAGAGATTTGGAAAAACCTTTGGGTGCGCGATCCCGAACTGGCCCGCCGCAAAGCAGAACGTTTCATTGAACAAAAATGGAGTGAAATCAACCAAAGCTTTCAGCGGGCAAGCGGAGACAACCGGCTGGAAACCATCCGATATGAATTGAACCATTTGGGAAAAGATGTGCTTAAAAACTTGTTTTCATACGTTATCTGTTATCCGCTTTCCTATCTGCTCTTGAAACAGTCCATCGGGGACACCCGGGATCTGTATGAAATCAACAAATCGCTGTCCGGAAATGTCACCAGCCAAATGGGATTGGAAATCGGTGATTTGGCCGATCTTGTCCGGGAGCACCCTGAATTACAAGATTATCTGGAGCAAGCAGAGGACAAAACGTTTTATGACGGATTGGAGCAGGTGGACGGGGGAGAGAAATTTAAAAAGGCATTTGTTGGGTTCATGGAAAAATACGGCCATCGCTGCCCCGGAGAAATCGATCTCACCAAGCCACGCTGGCGGGAAGCGCCGACACAGCTGGTTCCGGCCATCCTGGGACACATGCGCAGTGTCAAGCCCGGGGAACACCGGCAAAAATTTGCACAGGGAGAAAAGGAAGCGAATGAAGCCATTGGGCGGATCTTAAATCAGGCGGGCTCCAACGGGCTGAAGAGAAAATGGCTAAAGCGGCTGATCACCGTCTGCCGGAACGCCGGCGGGCTCCGGGAGCATCCGAAATATTTCCTCACACGCCTGTTGGATGAGTGTAAAAAAGCGATTCTTTCAGAAGCGGAACAGCTGGTGGAAAAAGGGGTTCTCGAGAAAAAAGATGACGTGTTTTTCCTGACGCTGGATGAATTGATCTTGCTTTTGCAAGGAACCTTCCGGCAAGATGTGAAGAAACTGATCGAAGAGCGGAAGGAAGCTTATGAACGGCACCAAACGTTAACGCCCCCGCAAGTGATGACCAGTGAAGGAGAATGCATCACCGGTTCCCGCGCAACGGAAAACCTTCCGGAAGGCGCCTTGGCGGGCGTTCCGGCATCAGCCGGGGTGGCGGAAGGGTTTGCCCGGGTAGTGTTCAAACCGGAAGAAGCCCGGCTGCATGAAGGGGAAATTCTTGTCGCCCCGCACACCGATCCCGGTTGGACGCCGTTATTTCAGTCGGCCAAGGCCGTGGTGACCGAAGTGGGCGGCCTGATGACCCACGGCTCGGTGGTGGCCCGGGAATATGGCATTCCGGCAGTGGTGGGCGTGGATCAGGCGACAAAACGAATTCAAGACGGACAAAGAATCCGTGTGGACGGAAACCAAGGGATCGTGGAAATTTTGGATGACGCATCCTGAAGGGAAACGGGGTCTAAACCAGACCCTGTTTTTTTCATTCCGGTGATTTCCATTCGAACCAACGGCCATGTCCCTCAGTTTTGGCCAAAACTTCATGGCTTTTCCTCCCGTCGATATACGACTCCAAATGGAGAACATCCCGGTCCTCCATATTGTTGTATAAATGAAAAACGGTTTGGGTTCTCCCCAACTTCCCGATCTGATCCCTCAGCTTTCTCTTCGCTTGATCCGGCATTTGGTTGGCCACATGGGTGTGAAAGATACAGAGGGCGGTATCTTCCGGTACCTGACGGGCTAACCGGGGAAGCATTTCAACCCCGTCGCCTTCGATCAGTCGGAGGGGGTGTTTTTTCAATTGCCGTGCGGCTTTCTCAAAAAGCCTGACCCGTTTTTGGTGTTCCGGCCAGATAAGGGATCGCATCCATAAAAAATCTTCTTGGTCCGTTAAATCCATGATGTGCAAGTCGACGCCCGCCCGGAAAGCGACAGGGGGACTGTCCGGGAGCAAGAAGGGTTGCCGGGTTCCCCGGATTTCCGATTCAATCCGGATGGGGGAAGACGGATGACCGTAAGTTTGGCTCCCTCCATATGAATAGCTGTAATGATCCCATAACAGTTGCAATCCCGCACTGGTTCCGATTTCGATCAGGGAAAGGGGCTTTTTCACCCGGTTGTAAATCAGGCAAAAGCCGGGATAAAGATAAGCGCAACGCCCGGGTTCATTGGTTTGCACCCTTTTTTCCCGGAGAATGGGGATGATTTCGTCCTTGAACATAAGGCAAAAGTCGCGAAAGGCGGGAAACGCCTCATCTGCTTTCCGCGGGGATTCCGCCAGATTCGGATAATAATTTTTTAAGGGATGGTCTTTCCCTTTTAACAACAGATAATGGACCGCCCCGAACAGGAGATTGGGAACGGGTTGTCCACGCCGGGCATGGGATGCCAAGGCAAGAAGTTCATCGTCTTGGGCAGTTTTTAATGACAACTGTTGATAGAGCGGGCTGGAGAGGTGACATTCTATCAAGGCAAAATTCCGAAACAAAACAGATAACGCTTCTCTTTTCATTTCCGTGCGCACCTTCTTTCGCAAAAAATTAGCTTGAAAATAAAGGGGATTTGCCAAGTGTTTCCTAATACTATAAAGGGTTCCGATTTATTCCATGGAAAAGGCAGGGGACAGAATGAAAAACCGTGAGACGATTCCGGGGCATTTGCTCTATGATATCTATAACGATGGAGATCTGAATGTTCATTATTTGATGGAACCTTATGAAGAGTGGAAACAAATCTGGCGGAAAGTCCCGGTGGAGGTGACGGACTGCCTGACAACTTTGGGTTTGAAATACCGGCATAACTTGCATTTGATGAGCCAGAAGGAAAAGGAGATTTTATCGGATATAAAGAAATATTTTCCTGAGGTGTGGAATTATTTGCATCCGAACGGGGAGTTCAGCCGGTATCTTTGGGATTATGCCAAGTCGGCTTTTTGGTGCCGGTTGCAATTTAAAAAACAAGGCATTTCCGAAGAAGAGGAAGTCCTGCAGGAAACCGCGCTTTAATCCCCGCGAACGTTTTACACCGATATTATATCAAAAAGAAAAGAAAGGAAGCGCCATGATTACCATTCGTTCATTGAGCAGGTGTACATGGGAACAAACGTTGCAATTGTGGAACGAAGCCTTTGCGGATTACTTTGTGAACATGAATTTCACCTTTGACCGGTTAATGAACAGGATGGTCCGAGAAAAAATTTCGCCGGCCCATTCCCTGGTGTCTTGGGCCGACGGACGGCCGGTCGAGTATTTCGGCTTTCGAAAGAGTACACTCGAAGATATGGATCAAATTGTAGTATGGCTAAAAGAAAATGTTTTGAATCAGGACACTGATTTGTCTTGCGTTAAAGAGCATGTATATATGGAACTTCGTAAACGGCAGTTGGAGCCCCCTACTCAGGGACGTATGGAAAGGTTCTTACGCTCAGTCATTAGACAGCATGAAGAAGAATTCTTTCATAAGACCTATGAACAAATAACAGAAAAGTCCATGAGACAAATGGATCGACTCATCTATCTTTGGACAGAAGAGGAAAATGACTTGAGTTCTCTAGGTGAAGAAGAAATGCCAATAACTTTTCGAGAGATTGTCGCTGATCCTGGGAGGGTGGGGCTTGATAGCATTTTTCAGGAGATAAAGAAACTGCGTACGATTCGAAAACTGGAGTTACCCGAAAATCTTTTCTCCAATCTTCCGTCATCTAAAAAAATATAGACAAAGAGCGATATCAGAGGACATTCGAGAGTTACGACGTCATCCAAACCATATTCGCTATACATTGCTTGCAGCATTTTTTTGGAGTCGGAGTAGAGAAATTACTGATAATTTGGTAGAGTTGCTCATTCAAATAGTCCATCGAATCGGTGCTCGGGCAGAACGAAAAGTAGAAAAAGAAATTCTCCTCTCCTATATCGAATGGCAGAAAAAGCCTTAGAGTATCCAGATGGGATCATTAAAGAAGTTCTTTATCCAGTTGTGAATGAACAGACATTGCGTGATATTGTAAAAGAAATGAAGCACACAGGTCCGGCTTTTCGTCAAAAGGTTTATACTGTCATGCGAGCTTCCTACGGAACTCACTATCGAAAGATGGTTCCAGAAATTCTTGATGTTCTGAATTTCCGATCAAATAATGATGTTCATAAACCAGTTATCGAGGCGTTGGAGCTGTTAAAGAAGTATGCTAATACAAATCATCGTTATTTTGCTGAAAGTGACCACATTTCGATTGAGGGGGTTGTCCGTTTTTCTTGGCTAGATACAGTTATTGATAAAGAAGCAAATCGTATTAATCGAATTAATTATGAAATCAGTGTGTTGCAAGCATTGCGAGATAAACTCAGGTGCAAAGAAATCTGGGTTGTTGGGGCAAATCGTTACCGAAATCCGGAAGAAGATCTCCCCTCAGACTTTGATTTACGCCGCATCGAGCATTATCAAGCATTAAAACAGCCTTTAGAGGCAGATACGTTTATCGAAGAACTAAAACAGAAAATGCATACGGCCCTTCAAAGATTGGATAAAGGTTTGCGCCAAAATCAAAAGGTGCGAATCTTATCGAAAGGCTCTGGATGGATTTCAGTATCTCCTTTGGAAGCTCAACCCGAGCCCAAACATATTACAATGATAAAAGCTGAAATCATGAAAAAGTGGCCTATGACCAGCTTACTCGATATTTTAAAAGAAACGGATCTTCAGATTAATTTCACCGAACAATTTAAAACGTTAGGGAACCGCGAAGTCCTAGACCGGGAGACTATTCGAAAAAGGCTCATTCTTTGTCTGTACGGATTAGGAACCAATACAGGGTTAAAACGTGTATCTGCGGGCGATCATGGAGAAAATTATAAGGATTTATTGTACATAAGGCGCAAATTCATTCATAAAGAAAATTTGAGGCAAGCCATCTCATTAATACCATACTCAATTATCGTATCCAAGATATTTGGGGCGAAGGAACAACGGCTTGTGCTTCGGATAGTAAAAAGTTTGGAGCTTGGGACCAAAATTTGATGACCGAATGGCATATTCGTTATCGCGGCCGTGGAGTAATGATCTACTGGCATGTAGAAAAGAACTCAACCTGTATCTATTCACAGCTTAAATCTTGCTCATCTTCAGAAGTTGCAGCCATGATGGAGGGTTTACTTCGCCACTGCACTGAAATGGAGATCGAAAAAAACTACGTAGACACACATGGTCAAAGTGAAATTGCATTTGCATTTTGCCACTTGCTGGGCTTTCAGCTTATGCCACGATTTAAAGCCATTCATTCGCAAAAGTTATACCGACCCGATTTAGGATTAGGTGATCTATATCCTAATTTAAATCCTGTTTTAACCCGTCCAATCAATTGGGATCTTATCCGCCAGCAGTATGATCAAATGATTAAATACGCTACTGCTTTACGTCTTGGCACAGCGGAAACAGAAGCGATCCTGAAACAATTTACCCGTAATAGCAGCCACCCTACTTACCGTGCCCTCGGAGAATTAGGAAAGGCCATTAAGACCATTTTTTTATGCGAGTACCTTCATTCTGAGGAGATACGAAGAGAGATCCATGAGGGGTTAAATGTAGTCGAAAATTGGAACTCCGCCAACAGCTTCATCTTTTATGGTAAAGGTGGAGAAATACAAACAAACCAAATCGAAGACCAAGAAATTGCTGTTTTATCCTTGCATCTTCTTCAAAATTGCTTAGTCTTTATCAATACATTGATGATTCAAGAAGTACTGTTTGAAAATGATCAATGGATTTTAAAGAAGCTTCAACCAGAGGATTTCCGTTCACTTACTCCTCTCATTTATGCCCACGTAAACCCCTACGGTACTTTCCAATTAAACATGAATCAACGCTTGTCCCTTCGTAGTATCAGTGCTTAAGTATGAAAACACCGGTGTTTCGTTATTTAAGTTGAAACATCGGTGTTTTATTGGGGTAAGGCTTTCTAGCCCGTGTTTTTAAAGCAGGAGAGAGGAAATTCCTGAACACTGAATACTTAACAGGTATTTGGACACTTAAGCCGCTGTCCTTTCTATTTTGCCTCATTGATAGCCATTATAAGAGTTTCTTCGACCCTTCGAGCTATTTCTTTAACATTTTTATCACTTACAATTTCTACAAGCACTGATGGTTTAGGCAATCCAATTTTGGTCTTGCCATTATCCGTATATACCACAACCTTACAGGGAAGAAAATATCCCATTAAACTGTTTTTGGAGAGTACTCGCGCCGCTTCTGCGGGATTGCACACTTCTAAAACTCGATAAGGTTGATGAAAATCAATCCCCTTTTCTTGGAGTTTAGAAGTGATATCGAACTGCCACAATACCCCAAACTTATGGTTCTTCAGACTTTCTTCCACAGATTGAACTGCTTCCTCCACATTTATGCTGGTTTCTACTGTATAATGAAACAATGTCATTTCACCTCTGTTATTAGCCGTTTTTATGCTGCAAGAGTTTGGTTTGAGAGCACCTCTAGTATTCTAAGTACATTCCATTTATATCATTATCAGGGCCTGGGTGATAATCATCATTTTCCCTTCTCCATTGCCCGAGGTACGGATCAATCGAAGAATTGTCCCAGTTAGTGTTGACAAAAAGTATTGCCTTTAATATTATACCCATAGGGGTATTGGTATAACGAAACAAACCTTCGGCAGTTAGGTTTGTATTTTTTACCCTTAATAATATACCTATATGGGTATATGTATATGAATGTCTGCCTTTAGAAACATTAATTTTGACAACAAAAGGGGAAGTTTTCATGAAAAAAAACATTCCAACCATTACACCGCAAGAATTGGAACATCGGCTCCAAAAAGGAGAGAATCTGAACATTATTGATGTTCGAGAAGAAGAGGAAGTCCTGCAGGGCAAGATCCCGGAAGCGAAACATATCGCTTTGGGGGCTTTGCCCGACCGGTTGCATGAATTGGACCCAAGCATGGAATATATCATGGTTTGCCGATCGGGTAGCAGAAGTGAGCGAGCCTGTGAGTTTTTGCAAGAGCAAGGGTTTAAAGTGAAAAACCTCGTCGGCGGGATGCTCGCCTGGGAAGGAAAGACGCGATAAAAAGGAGGAATGAAGATGTCCATCAAGGTTGATGTGCAGCTTGATTGCAAAGGGCTTTCCTGCCCCATGCCCATCGTTCGCACGAAAAAGGCAATGGATCAGCTGGAGCCCGGTCAGGTGATTGAGGTACAGGCAACGGACCCGGGATCTCTGGCAGATATTCAGGGATGGGCAAAAAGCACCGGGCATCAATACCTGGGAACGAAACAGGAAGGAGAGGTCCTGAAGCATTATTTGCGCAAAGCCAGTCAATCCGAGTTAAAGGAAGAGCGGAAGCATCCCCATGTGATTCAAAACGAGGAGCTGCTCAAAAAACTGGCCAGCGATGAAGGATTTGTCTTGATCGACGTGCGTGAACCAGCGGAGTATGCCTTTGGACACATTCCCGGTGCTTGTTCGATTCCGCTTGGTCAATTGGAAGAGCAAATGAATGAAATTCCAAAGGATCGACCGATTTATGTCGTCTGTCGCACAGGCACCCGAAGCGACATGGCAGCCCAACAGTTAACCAAACATGGATTTCAAAATGTAATCAATGTTGTCCCGGGAATGTCCAAGTGGACAGGTCCGGTTGATCAGGAAAAATAAGGAGAGATGATTGATGAGTAGAAAAGTGGCCATTATCGCAAGCAATGGTGGTTTGTTCGATGCCTATAAAGTGTTCAATATCGCTACGGCTGCGGCCGCTGCTGATGCAGAGGTTGCCATCTTCTTCACCTTTGAAGGGTTGAATCTGATCCATAAGGAAGCGCATCAGCAATTGCCCGTTCCAGCAGGCAGAGAGCATTTTATGGAAGGATTTAAAAAAGCCAATGTTCCTTCGATTCCAGAATTGTTGCAGATGGCACAAGAAATGAATGTGAAGCTGATTGCTTGCCAGATGACTATGGATGTCATGAGTTTGAAAAAAGAAGACTTTGTAGACGGAGTTGATGTTGGCGGGGCAGCTACGTTCCTGCATTTTGCCCAAGACGCCGATGTCACACTCACATTTTAATGAGGAGGTGTTCATTTCCATGGTAAAAATGATGACGGCAGAAGAAGCGGCCAAAAAAGTGATTCATGAAGAGCTCTTTATCCTGGATGTACGCAATGAAGAGGATTATAGAAACTGGAAAATTGAAGGCAAAAACGTGGAATCCATCAATATTCCATATTTTGATCTCATTGATGGTGTAGAACACGCATTGGAAAAATTGCCGAAGGATGAGAGAGATATTTTGGTCGTCTGTGCAAAAGAAGCTTCATCCAAATTTGTCGCGGAGCAATTGGGTGAAGCGGGTGTGGATGAAGTGTATTACCTGCAAGGCGGTATGAGAGCGTGGAGCGAATACCTCTATTCGGTCAAAATCGGGGATCTGAAGAATGGTGGAAGTATCTATCAGTTTAACCGGATTGGAAAGGGATGCCTTACCTATCTGGTTGAGTCTAATGGCGAAGCGGCGATCATTGATGCAGTAAGGATGACCGAGACGCTTGAGCAATTTGCCAAAGAAAAAGGACTCGCGATTAAATACCTGATTGATACCCACCTTCATGCCGACCATATCTCAGGTGGTCGCAAACTTGCTGAAAAACTGGGGGCAACCTATTATCTTCCGCCTAAAGATGCGACAGAAGTAACCTTCTCATACCAACCGTTAGAAGAAGGAGAAGATATTTTCGTCGGAAACACGCGCATCCGGATTCAGCCCTTGTACTCACCAGGTCATACAATTGGAAGCACATCCCTCATTGTGGATGATCAATATCTTCTTTCCGGAGACATCTTGTTTGTGGATTCCATCGGGCGCCCTGACCTGGCTGGAAAAGCCGAAGACTGGGTTGGAGATTTGCGTCGCACTCTCTATCAGTTGTATAAACAACTTTCACCAGAACTCCTCGTTCTGCCGGCGCATTTTGGAAAAATAAGTGAAATAGATGATCAAGGACGCGTGTGTGCCAAATTGGGAGATCTGTATGCCAAAAACGCAGGACTGCAAGTAGAAGATGAACAGGTATTCCGGAAAATGGTGACGCAGAATCTCCCGCCTCAGCCCAATGCTTATCAGGAAATTCGTCAAACCAATATGGGGAAATTGACTCCTACAGAAGATGAACAACGCGAAATGGAAATCGGCCCTAACCGTTGTGCCGTTCATGATTAAATTCACTTGTCCAGGAAGGATGATGAAAAATGAACGCAGATAAAGTGTTAGATGCAAGAGGACTTTCTTGTCCCATGCCCGTTGTTCGCACCAAAAAAGCGATCGATGAGTTAAAACCAGGCCAGATCTTAGAACTTCATACAACAGATTCAGGCGCTTTAAGTGACATCCCTGCCTGGGCCAAAACAGCCGGGCATCGAGTGATCGAACAAAGCGAAGATAACGGTGTGTATAAATTCTGGATCCAAAAGGGCTAAGGGATTCAAAGATGATCTCCTTCATCCTGTCCATGAAGGAGAAGGATCGAAGGAGATCATCTCATTTAAAAATATCAAATGGGAGAGGGAGATATAGATGGAAAACAATAAATCAACCTTGATTGTATTTAGTGGCGATTTGGATAAAGCCATTGCGAGTTTTATTATTGCAACGGGATCTGCTGCGATGGGAAACCAAGTGACCATGTTTTTTACCTTTTGGGGACTGAACATTCTTCGTAAAGAGCAGTATGTTCCTTTGCAAAAATCCTTTATGGACAAGCTCTTTGCCAAAATGTTGCCAAGAGGGCCCGAAAAGTTGGGGATTTCTAAGATGAACTTTGGTGGCTTGGGAGCCAAATTGATGAAATACACCATGAAAAAGAAAAACATTACGACTCTGAAAGAGCTGATCGAAATGGCAAAAGAGCTGGATATTAAAATGGTGGCATGTACCATGTCTATGGATGTACTGGGAATTAAGAAAGAAGAGTTGATTGACGGACTTGAGTATGCTGGCGTTGCATCTTATCTTGCAGAAGCGAATGAGGCAAACATTAACTTGTTTATCTAAGAAAGAAGTGTTCGGATATGGATATAGGATTCATGGTACTCATTTTTTTGATCGGATTTATCGGTTCTTTCATATCAGGGATGGTAGGGATTGGAGGTTCTATCATTAAATACCCAATGCTCCTTTATATCCCTCCTCTACTGGGATTTGCTGCCTTTACTACCCATGAAGTGTCAGGTATTAGCGCGATTCAAGTTTTTTTTGCCACGATTAGTGGTGTTTTCGCTTATCGAAAAGGCGGATATCTAAATAAGTCTCTCATCATCTATATGGGAATCAGCATTTTGATTGGTAGTTTCATCGGTGGATATGGTTCCAAGCTACTCAGCGAAGGGCAAATCAACCTTGTTTATGCTATATTGGCTACGATTGCCGCTCTCATGATGTTTGTACCAAAAAAAGGTCTTGATGATATTCCTCTCAATCAAGTAACATTTAATCCTACACTAGCTGCCGTCTCGGCTTTTATCGTAGGGCTAGCTTCTGGGATTGTAGGGGCAGCAGGTGCCTTTATTTTGGTTCCGATTATTCTTGTCGTCTTGAAAATCCCTACTCGGATGACCATTGCTACCTCACTCGCCATTACATTCATTTCTTCAATTGGTTCAACTGTAGGCAAAATCATGACAGGACAGGTTCTTTTCCTTCCATCCATCATTATGGTTGTCGCTAGCATTATCGCTTCTCCACTGGGGGCTAGTGTTGGGAAAAAGGTGAATCCCAAAGTTTTACAGGTGATTTTGGCTGTGCTAATTGTAGCAACATCGGTAAAAATTTGGTTGGATCTCCTTTAATCCCCCCAAAACTTCATGGGGGATTTTTCTATCAAGGGAGGGGGAATCTTCAATGAATAGTATTTTCATTGGTATTATCGTATTATTAGGTGGGATTCTTTATTTTTTCCTCATGAATCGGGGCATTCAAACAGTAAGCCCGAGTGAATTAATGAAGATCACAGAAAACAAAAAAGTTCGTTTGATTGATGTTCGGGAAAAACATGAATTTCAGTCAGGTCATATACCTGGGGCTATAAACACCCCGCTAAGCCAAATGGAGTTATTAAAAAGTAAGTCTTCCGAATGGGATCCGAACGAAAGCATTTATCTATACTGCCGAAGCGGTTCGCGAAGTGCGATCGCCGCTCGGCAATTACACAAGCTCGGGTTCCAGCAAGTGAGTCATCTTCAGGGAGGACTCATGAATTGGAAAGGGCCGATCAAAAAAAGCAAGTAAGGGGGGGAAGACGGTGCTTTATGATGATAGTGTGAAAAAACGGCTACGCCGTATTGAAGGACAGATTCGCGGGGTTTTGCGCATGATGGATGAAGATAAAGATTGTAAAGAGGTCGTATCGCAATTATCCGCGATTCGTTCAGCTGTGGATCGGTCGATTGCGTATATTCTCACTCATAATTTGGAGCAATGTTTGAGAGAAGAGATGGAAAAAGGAGAAAATGCAAATACCAAAAAACTTCTAGAGGAAGCAATCAATTTAATGGTACGCAGTAAATGAGTGTTGTAGTTGATTGTTCCATCAAGTTAAGAAAACCCAATACCCCCAAAATGAAAGATGCTATTCCTTC